>JANXDC010000014.1 GCA_025059945.1 Bacteroidota bacterium | reverse complement strand
TCTTAACTCGATTTGCGGTTAGCGCAGGCAAAAAAGGCCATAGCGATCGGTTGGGGGGTGGGGCTGATCCTAGCGTCCTCGGCTGAGGCGCAACCGCAGAGAGCTGAGCTTTGGCCTTATCCGCATCTTGTGTACCGGTGGCTTGAGCGCGCCTACGGACGGGGGGTGCTTGCCGTTCGAGGAGAAGAGGCCCCCCCGGTCGCACGCGCGCAGCTGCTGGAGCGCCTGCTCGCGGTCGATACCCTCAGGCTAGGCAGGCGAGATCGTGCGCTTTGGCGCAGCTGGGTCCGCGAGCTGCGAGATGAGCCCGCTCAGGAGGCGACCCTCTTTAAGCCCGGCTTCTGCAGCACCGCCTTGGAGCGGCACTTGTACACGTATCGAGACGAGCAGACGCGCTTTTTCCTGGACTTATCCTTAGGCGCGGAGCTGATGCGCGCCTTCGAAGGGGCTCGCTACATGGGGCCGGTTTCGCGTCTGGGAGGGCGCGTGTACGGAAGTGTGTTTGGGCGCGTGGGGTTTTTCCTGGATGCGCGAGCCATAGGGTATCGACCGGCGGAGTTGGGGCGTTTTGATCCCGTCTGGTCGCGCACGCAAAACGCGAGCATTCTCGAAGAGGGCTCCTATGACGTGCAGGCCTTCATAAACTACCACGCCACCCCCGTAGAGCTTGAACTAGGCCGGGGGCGGCTTCTGTACGGATCCGAGCCCGAATCCTCCCTGCTTTGGTCCGACAACCCCCCGTATGTGCCGTACCTGCGGCTGCGGCTAGCGTATCCGCGCCTGCAGTTTCATTTCTTGCATGCGGCGCTTTCGGAGCGGGCCATCGAAGTTCCGCTGCCAGAGGATCCGAGCAGAACAGGGTCCCTTAAGCGGCCTCGCTGGCTTGCCCTGCATCGGGTGCAGAGCGAACCCCTTCCGGGCTGGATATGGGCTTTTACGGAAGCGGTCGTATACGGCAACCGCGGCATGGAGCTGGCCTATTGGGTGCCCCTGTATCCGTTTCTGATCAGCGAAGATGAATTCGGTTTTCTGGACAACGTGCTCTGGACGCTTGAGACGCGCGTGCGCCTAAAAGGCGGCCTGCTGCTGCACGGAACATGGCTTATCGATAACCTCACTTTCAGCGGGCTTTTCACCGACACGCTCGACAACAAGCACGCCTTTCAGGTTGGCTTTCGCTGGTATGGCCCGGCGGGGTGGGAGGCCGGATGTTCGTACACGTACGTCGACCCTTTTGTGTATTCTCATCCCACGCCTTATAACGCATACCGCGAGCGCCAGTGGGGGATCGGACATCCCGCGGGGCCGAATGCCGACTCATGGCGCGCAACGCTCACTCGGTGGCTGCCCGGGCGCGGCCACCTGGAGTTTAGCATCAGCCATGTGCGCAAGGGTCTAAACGTCCTAGACGCTCAAGGTCGGCTTATCCGCAATGTGGGAGGAGACCTACTAGAGGGATCCGGTTCATTGTCGGAGGGCAAAAAACGCTTTCTTGTCTTAAGCGATCTTCATCGCTGGCTAGAGCTCAGCTTGGCCTTGCGCTGGGAACCGTGGCGCGCCTTTGTGCTCTGGTTTCGCTGGGAAAGGCGGCATATCCTAGAGGGAAACCGAATCCCGGAGCGTACGCTCTGGCGTCTGGGCCTGGAGGTGGGCCGCTAGCGCGGTCCTCACCGACATGCCGGAACGACATCTTCCACCTGAGGTGCGCCTCCGACTGGAGGCTATCGCCCGCCGTTACGGGGTGTCGCCGGATTACCTGCTCCTTGTAGCTGTGGAGCGCTTGCTTTCCGCTGAACGGCGACGCGAAGAGGCCGAGATGCGCCGCCTGGAGGCGCACATACGCCGCTACCGCGCTCTATTGGACCGAATCGGGGCTTGGCCGTAGCCCGCCCGATTGAACTTCCCACGGTGGGAGAGCTGCTCTGGCTCCACGAGGCGCTCTCTGAGCGTCTGGGCTGGGAAGAGGAGGTGCGGGAGCTTGCGGCCCTTGAGCTCGCTCTGGTGCTGCTTTACCGGGAGGCAGAGACAAGTCCCCGCCAAAGCCGAGCGATGCAAGTAGCCCGCTGCGGGGCGGTCCTGGTGCGGGGATTACTGGAGTACAGGCCCTTCCGACAAGGCAACGCCGCAACGGCTTGGATGGCCCTGGTGCGCTTTTTGGAGGCAAACGGCTTTGAACTGGCCGCTTCCGAAAACGCCTCCTCCAGAATGCTTTCCGCCTTAATCCGGGGGCACAAGGACATAGAGGCCTTCCGCTCCTGGCTTTTGCGTCGGCTCCGCAGCCGACCGGCTAGGGCTTTTTGAGCGGCCTTATGCGCAGGCGGGCTCGTGAGTCCGCCTGTTTTTTGCTCGCCTTGCTTTGAGGCGGCAAGGCGAGTGTTGTGGCTTGCGGAAGCTTGTCCTATCTTGCCCTGCCTTTTGCGGGAGGATGTATGCGGGTAGCATTTTTCGAGCTAGAGCCCTGGCAACCCGACTACCTCCGAAATGGGCTACAGCGCCTGGGCATCGCCGAAGCGGTTACAGTCTGCTTCTGCGCAGAGCCCCTCAGTTCCGCCACCGTCGCCCAGTACGCCGACAGCGAGGCGATCGCCGTCTTCATTTGGACCAAGCTCGACCGCGCTCTGCTGGAAGCCCTGCCGAACCTGCGGCTTGTGCTCACCATGTCGACGGGCTACGATCACATCGACCTGGCCACATGCCAAGAGCGCGGCATTACGGTCTGCAACGTGCCCCATTACGGGGAGAACACGGTTGCGGAACACACTTTTGCCTTGATCCTGTCGCTATCGCGCAAGCTGCATGCCGCCTATTTTCAGGGGCTGCGCGGTGAGTACCGGATTCCGGAGCTGCGCGGATTCGACCTCTACGGCAAGACGCTCGGCGTCATAGGTGCTGGCCACATCGGGCTGCACGTGATCCGGATCGCCCGCGGCTTTGGCATGCGCGTGCTGGCCTATGACGTCCGCCCCTATCCGCTGCTAGCGGAGGTGTTGGGCTTTGCGTACACGGACTTGGATACGCTGCTTAGGGAATCGGACATCGTCTCGCTACATGTGCCCGCGCAGCCCGACACGCATCACCTTATCAACCGGGAGACGCTGAGCAAAATGAAGCGCGGGGCGCTGCTCATCAACACGGCCCGGGGCAGCGTGGTCGATACGGAGGCGCTTCTGTGGGCGCTTAACGAGGGGATTCTAGCCGGCGCCGGACTGGATGTAATCGAAGGCGAGGAATACATAAAAGAGGAAAGCGCCCTGCTCAAGATGCCCGTCGCCGAGCAGACGTTTCGTCAGGTCGTGCAGGCCCACCTACTGCTTAAACGCGACAACGTGGTCTTCACCCCCCATATCGCCTTCAATAGCCAAGAGGCTGTGCAGCGCATCCTGGACACGACCCTGGAGAACCTGAAGGCCTTCCTGGCCGGCGGGCCACGAAATGTGGTAGGATAAACGCTCCGACCCCCTCTCGCTGGCCTCGGCAGAAGAGGTGAGCGTTGCGCTTAACGCGCTCGGGTTCTATGTTGGCTTTGCTCGAGTGAGGAGGTAGAACACTATGGGACGCACATTGTTGCTTGTGTTGTTCTGCGCATCTTCTGCGTTGGGGCAGATGCGCTCCATTGCCCCGGCCCCCGACAGGCGTCCAGGCGAAGGGGAGGGCCCGTTTGATCGGCTCATCCTGCGCGGGGCCATGCTCATAGACGGCACGGGGGCGCCGCCCATCGGGCCTGTGGACATCGTCATCGAGCGCAACCGCATTAGAGAGATCGTGCGCGTGGGCTATCCGGGGGTGCCCATCGATCCGGACCGCCGTCCGAAGGGTGCGACCAAGGAGTTGGACGTCTCGGGCATGTACGTACTGCCGGGCTTCATCGATACGCACGCCCACATCGGCGGGGCGGAGCAGGGCACACCTGCGGAGTACGTCTTCAAGCTCTGGATGGCGCACGGGATCACGACGATTCGGGATCCGGGCTCCGGCAACGGGCTCGATTGGGTCCTGGAGCATAAGCGCCGAAGTGCGGAAAACCGGATCGTGGCGCCCCGCATATATGCGTATGTGCGCTTCGGACAAGGGGCGCGCGAGCCCCTTACGACGCCCGAGGCGGCGCGAGCTTGGGTGCGCGAGGTCGCCAAGCGCGGAGCCGATGGTCTTAAGCTCGGGGCCTTGCCGCCGGAGATCATGGCCGCCACCATCGACGAGGCCCGCAAGCTCGGTTTGCGTACGGCCGCACACCTGGATCAGATGGGTGTAGCCCGGATGAACGCCCTCGACGCGGCCCGGTTGGGGCTGACGACCCTGGAGCACTGGTATGGGCTTCCGGAGGCGCTTTTCGTGGACCGGACCGTGCAGGATTTCCCGACTGACTACAACTACCAGGACGAACAGCATCGCTTCGGGCAAGCCGGCCGGCTCTGGAAGCAGGCCGCCCCGCCGGGAAGCCCCAAGTGGAACGCTGTCATGGAGGAGTTCCTGAAGTTGGGCTTCATCTTCAGCCCTACGCTTTCGATCTACGAGGCCAGTCGCGATCTCATGCGCGAGATGCGCGCCGAATGGCACGATCGCTACACGCTGCCCAGCTTGTGGCGCTTCTTTCAGCCCAGCCGCACCGCGCATGGATCGTACTGGTTTTACTGGACTACGCACGACGAAATCGAATGGAAGCGCAACTACCAGCTCTGGTTCCGCTGGCTAAACGAGTACAAGAACCGCGGCGGGCGCGTCGTAACGGGCTCCGACTCCGGATTCATCTTCAAGCTGTACGGCTTCGGCTACATCCGAGAGCTGGAGCTGCTGCAGGAGGCAGGCTTTCACCCCCTGGAGGTTGTACGAGCCGCCACCATGCACGGGGCCGAAGCCCTCGGCAACCCCGACATAGGCATTGTGGCCCCGGGCAAACTGGCCGACCTGGTGGTGGTGGCCGAAAACCCGCTAGAGAACTTCAAGGTGCTCTATGGCACGGGGTGGATCCGGCTCGATGAGGCGGGCCGCGTAACGCGCACCCGGGGGATCGTTTATACGATCAAGGACGGCATCCTCTACGACGCCAAGCGGCTGCTAGAGGACGCAGCGCGCATGGTTGAGGAGGCCAAGCGCCAGGAGGCGGCCGGATCGGGATCGTAGCACCCTTTTTCGAGAGTACCCCTCTGACCCTCCGGATATCAGGGTCGCGCCAGATCCCATGCAAGCGCCTTGCGTGGGCTCTCGATGGAAACGTATATTCGGACTCGTAAGTCTATTTTTGGAATGAAAAAGGGGGAATCGCCATTATGGTGCTTTCGCGGGCTTGCGAGTACGCCATTCAGGCCGTCCTGTACTTGGCGCAGCAAGACCCTGATCGGTTGGTGATGAGTAAGGAGATCGCTGAGCAACTGCATATCCCCAAGCATTTTCTGGCCAAGATCTTGCAGGATCTGGCCAAATCGGGCTTGGTCGAATCCTTTAAGGGGCCCACGGGGGGGTTTCGGTTGGCGGTGTCGGCCAGCCGCTTGACGCTCCTGGACGTTGTCGCTGCCGTCGATGGGCTGGGGATCTTTGAACGCTGCGGTATTGGGCTTAAGCAATGCTCCGATGACAACCCCTGTCCGATTCATGAGCGCTGGAAACCCGCTAGGCAGGCGATTCGCGATGTGCTCGGTCAGCGCTCGATCGCCGAGCTGATGCGGGAAAGCTCCATCCAACCCCGTGAAGAGTAACCTTGAAGCAGGAGGTGTCGAATGCCCTTTAGACGTCTGCTGGTGCCTCTGGATTTTTCGGATCGCTCTCCGGAGGCTTTGAAACTAGCGGCCCGCTTGGCGGAGCGTTTCGCCTCGGAGGCGATTCCGCTTTACGTGCTAGCTCCGCTGCCGGCCATCGATCCCGTATTGAGCCTGCCCTTTGAACTCTACGGTCCTGCGGCGGTGCCGGATGATGAGAAGCGCCGCCAGGAGGCGCTCGATTACCTGCGCACCTATTTGGCGGAGCAAGGATATCCAGCCTGGGCTCAGGCCGCTCAGGTGCGTCTGGGCGCCCCTGCCATAGGGATTGTAGAGGCGGCCCGCGAACTGCACTGCGATCTGATCCTACTGGGCACGCATGGGCGCTCCGGTCTGGCGCGGTGGCTGCTGGGCAGCACCACGGAGCGCGTGGTGCGAACCAGCTCCGTGCCCGTCTGGGTGTTTCGCGGGGAGCCGGAGCGCCCCATTCGGCACATTCTGCTTCCGACGGATTTTTCGGATCTGGCCGCTGAGGCCTACCCCTTGGCCGTGCAGCTGGCTCGGGCCTTCGAAGCCAAGATCACGCTCTTTTACGTGGCTGAGTACGTGCCTCTAAGCGATAGCCAGCTTTTGGAGCGCCTGCGCGCAGAGTACCAAGAGAAGCTGGAACGCGAGCGCCTGACCCGTTTTGGCGAAGAGGAGCGCCGCTGGGTGCAGGAGGCCTACCTGCAGTTCAACCTGGGCAGCTCAACGGCCGGGATTGTGGATTTTGCGGCCCGCAAGGAGATCGACCTCATTGTGATGTCCACGCACGGCTACTCCGGGCTTAAGCACATCCTGCTGGGCAGCACAACGGAGTACGTCGTGCGCCACGCTCCCTGCTCGGTGCTCACGATACGGCCTCCCGCTATGCGCTCGACCTGATAAGGAGGTTTTTCGTTTTGCGCCCCGCGCGGGTATAAGAGAAACCCCCCCATCGCGCAAGCGCCCTATAGCGGCCTCATAGCCTTCCGGCACGATTCTGGAGCGGAGAAGCGGTGCGTCCATCCCGGGCCCTCGCTGCGTGCTTGCGGCGGGGGCCTTTTTGTTGTCCCTGGGCGGACGCGTTGCGATGCCCCATCGGGAGCCTGTAATTTTTCCCATCCCAACGGGTCATGTGCTATGCGTTACGCCTACGATCCCCGTCGCATCGAGCCCAAATGGCAAGCTTATTGGGAGCGCCAGAAGACCTTTCGCACCCCCGATCCGGGCGATCCTGATTTCGATCCGGCCAGGCCGAAGTTCTACGTACTGGACATGTTCCCCTATCCCAGCGGGGCCGGTTTGCACGTAGGGCATCCGGAGGGCTACACGGCCACCGACATCTTGGCCCGCTACCGGCGCATGCGGGGCTATAACGTGCTGCATCCGATGGGCTGGGACGCCTTTGGGTTGCCAGCTGAGCAGTATGCGATCGAGACCAACACCCATCCTCGCCTGACTACGGAGCGCAACATCGCCCGTTTTCGGGAGCAGCTCAAAAGCCTGGGCTTTTCGTACGATTGGGATCGGGAGATCGACACCACGGACCCGGAGTATTACCGTTGGACGCAGTGGATTTTTCTGCAGCTCTACAAGCGGGGGTTAGCCTACGAGGCCGAGGTGCCCGTCAACTGGTGTCCGGCCCTGGGCACCGTGCTGGCCAACGAAGAGGTGATCGATGGCAAGTCCGAGCGCGGCGGCCATCCCGTCTACCGGCGCCCGATGCGCCAGTGGATGCTGCGCATTACGGCTTATGCCGAGCGGCTTCTGCAGGATCTGGATCTTCTGGACTGGCCGGAAAACATCAAGGAGATGCAGCGCCATTGGATCGGCCGCTCCGAGGGCGCGGAGATCGAGTTCCCCGTCGTAGGCTTGCAGGAGCGCATTCGGGTCTTCACTACGCGCCCGGATACGCTTTTCGGGGCCACATACATGGTCTTGGCTCCGGAGCATGAGCTCGTCATGCGCATCACCACGGCCGAACAGCGTCCGCTTGTGGAAGCCTACCGCGAACAGGCGGCCCGCAAGTCGGATCTAGAACGCACCGAGCTGGGCCGGCAAAAGACGGGCGTCTTCACGGGGGGTTATGCGATCAACCCCGCCACGGGACGGCAGATCCCGATATGGATCGCCGACTACGTGTTGGCCCACTACGGCACGGGGGCTATTATGGGTGTGCCCGGCCACGATGAGCGGGACTGGGCCTTTGCTCGCGCCCATGGGCTGCCGATTGTGGAGGTGGTCCAGGGCGGCGACTTGGAAAAGGGCGCCTATTTGGGGGACGGCCTCCATGTAAACTCGCGCAATGCCGAACTCTCCCTAGACGGCTTGTACAACGAAGAGGCCAAGCGTGCCGTCGTCGCCTGGCTGGAGCGCAAGGGTCTGGGCCGGGCTTGCGTGCAATACCGGTTGCGGGATTGGCTCTTTAGCCGGCAGCGCTACTGGGGTGAACCCTTCCCCATCGTGCATGAGGTGGACGCCGAGGGCAGGCGCCTAGCCACCTACCCGCTGGACGAATCCGAGCTACCCGTTTTGCTGCCGGATTTGGAGGACTTTCGCCCTCAGCCGGTTCCGGATCCCGATGCGGAGCCTCAGCCGCCTCTGGCGCGCGCCCTCGATTGGGTGCGCGTGCGCGGTTGGGTGACCCCGGAGGGCACGGTACGCCTGCTCAAGCCCGGACAGGAGCCTCCCCCCGGGGTGCAGGTGCGCACCTTCCATAGGGAGACGAACACCATGCCGCAATGGGCCGGTTCCTGCTGGTATTACCTGCGCTACCTAGATCCCCGAAACCCGAGGCGGCCCTTTGATCTCGAAAAAGAGCGCTACTGGATGCCCGTAGACCTTTACGTCGGCGGGGCCGAGCACGCCGTCTTGCACCTTCTGTACGCGCGTTTTTGGCACAAGGTGCTCTACGATCTGGGGATCGTCTCCACGCCCGAGCCCTTTATGAAGCTCGTCAATCAGGGCTTGATCCTTGGGGAGCTCGAGTTCACCCTGTTTCTGGACGAACGCGGAGAGCCCGTATCGGCTGAGTTTGTTGAAGAGACGGGCGAGGCGAGCTACGCCGATCGCCGCACCCAGAGGCCCGTATACGGCCGCAAGATCACGGCCGATGACGTAGAGAAACGTGGCGAGCACTTTGTGCTGCGTCATCAGCCCGAGATCCGCGTCGATGCCCGGGCCTACAAGATGAGCAAGAGCCGGGGTAACGTGGTCAATCCCGATGAGATCGTCCGGCAATACGGCGCCGACGCCCTGCGGCTTTATGAGATGTTCATGGGACCCCTGGAGGACACCAAGCCCTGGAGCACGCGCGGGGTGGAGGGCGTCTACCGCTTTCTGCAGCGCCTCTGGCGCTTGTACGTGGACGAGGCGACCGGAACACTGCGCGTAAGCGATCAAGAGCCCCAGCGCGAGCAGCTGCGCCTGCTGCATGAGACCATTCGTAAGGTGACCGAGGACACCGAACGCATGCGTTTCAACACGGCCATCGCCCAGATGATGATCTTCGTAAACGAGGCCGCTCGATGGGCCGTCTTCCCCCGGGCGGTGGCCGAGCCCTTTGTGCTGCTCATCAGCCCCTATGCGCCCCACATAGCCGAGGAGCTCTGGGAGCGCCTGGGGCATGATCGGACGCTCGCTTACGAACCCTGGCCAGAGTACGATCCGGAGTTTCTGGTACGTGAGGAGGCCGTCGTGGTCGTACAGGTAAACGGCCGGGTTCGGGCTAGCGTCCGGGTGCCCGCAGGCAGTTCGCAGGAGTCTGTTCTAGAGCAGGCTCTGCGGGAGCCAAACGTGCAACGTCACACGGACGGCAAATCCATTCGGCGCGTCGTGTTCGTGCCGGACCGGCTCCTCAACCTCGTAGTGTGAGCCAATCGCGTCGTGGTGGGCGAGCTCGTCGTCCTCTTTGCTCTGCTAGCCCTGGGTCTCGGACTGGGCAGCGCCTCCTGGCGGGGGGTCTCTCTGGGTCCCGCGGCCATGCTGGTAGTGGCGTTGCTGGCCGGTCATATGGGCCTGGAGCTTCCTGGGGTGCTGCGCGAGCTGGGGCTTGTGCTTTTTCTCTACACCGTAGGCCTGCAGGCGGGCCCGGGGTTTTTCGAGGCCCTGCGCCAGGAGGGGATCCGGCCCCATCTGGCCGTCCTGGCCATGATCGGCGTTGTGCTGTTGGGCACCTGGGGGTTCCGGATGCTGTTTCCGGACCTGGACCCCCGGCTGTGGGTGGGGGTTTTTGCTGGCGCGCTCACCTCGACGCCCGGTCTGGCCGTGGCCGTGGAAGCCATGCGCAGTTCGGTTCCGATCGTGGGCTACACGCTTAGTTATCCTTTGGGGATGTTGGCCGCCGTGGTGGGCATTCGCCTGCTCCCGCGGTGGTTGGGTTGGGATCTAGAGGCCGCCCGGCGCGCCTGGGAGGCTGAGCAACGCCGCAGAAGCCCCGCGCGCATCGCGCGCAACTTTCGCATTACGAACCCAAACTTGGACGGACGCACTTTCCGGGAGCTCGATCTGGGCCGCGCCTTTGGGGTGGTGATCAGTCGCCACGCCCAAGACGATTGGGTTCTGCCGCCGCATCCAGACCGCGTGGTGCGCCTGGGGGATCGCGTTCGAGCCATAGGCACGCCCGAGGAGCTTGAGCGCTTCGCCCTCTTCGTAGGCCAGCCCATCGAAGAGGAGCTGCCCTTTAGCGGCGGCTTTACCTCGGCGGAGGTGCTCGTAACCCATCGCGCCGTCGTGGGGCGCACGCTTCGGGAGCTGGATCTTTTCCGATCCTACGGGGTGACCGTGGCTCGCATCCAGCGGGCCGGCCTGGATGTGCCCCCCACGGGCAATCAGACGCTCGAGATGGGCGATAAGCTGGTGCTGGTCGGACCTGAGGTCGCCATTCCCGACGTGGTGCGCCTGCTGGGCAACGACATCCGCCGGCTGGGGGAAACGGATTGGGCTCCGGCGGCGCTGGGCATCGCGTTGGGGTTGTGGCTGGGTTCCCTGCCTCTGGGTCCGTTGCGGCTTGGCACAGCCGGTGGGGTCCTGCTTGCGGGGCTTGTGCTGGGCCGGCTGGGCAAGACGGGCCCCATACTGTGGCGCATGTCCACGGCCGGAGCCGGTCTATTGCGCCAACTCGGCGTGAGTTTGTTTTTGGCTGTCGTAGGCGTGGAGGCCGGATCGGCCCTTGAGCCCGCTTTGCGAAGCGGCGGATGGCGGGTCGCCCTCATGGGGGCGGGCCTGACGGTCGCCGCGCTGCTCGTGGGGGCTTATTGGCTTCGCCGGTGGGCCTACAACCCTCTACTCGCCTTAGGCGTTCTCTGCGGCGGGATGACCTCTGGGGTCGCGCTCTCCTCTGTCTCCCAGATGAGCGATTCCGAGGCCCCCTCTATGGCCTACGCTTTGGTCTATCCCGTGGCCCTGATGCTTACGATTGCGGGGGCGCGGTTGCTGGCAGCCCTTTAGGGCCCATGTTGCGCAGGCCCGATCGGGCTTTCTACTTTCACGCGGCTCTTTGGGCCGCGAAAACCGTATGCAAGCGATCCTGTTTTCTCTTTTCGGCGCCCTGGCTATTGCGGGGGCGGTGGGCGTAATCGCCGCGCGCAACCCCGTATACAGCGCCCTATCTTTGGTGCTGAACTTCTTCAGCCTAGCCGGTCTGTACCTGTCGCTTGAGGCGCAGTTTTTGGCCGTCGCCCAGGTGATCGTCTATGCGGGGGCCATCGTGGTGCTGTTTCTGTTCGTGATCATGCTGTTGAACCTACAGCCCGAGTCCCTGCCTCGTCTGCGCCTGGATCTGACGGGGCTGCTGGCGCTGCTTCTAGGTGCAGGCCTTCTGATGGGCATCGGCGCCGGGCTTTGGGCCTTCGCCCGGACCGCTTTTGAGAGGAATCCAGAGCCCAGCTCCGTGGGGACGGTCGACTCTTTGGGTCGGACGTTGTTTTCCACTTACCTAGTGGGCTTTGAGCTTGTGGCCTTGTTGCTTCTGGTGGCCATGATCGGCGCCGTGATGTTGGCCAAGCGACGTTTTAAGTAAGATAAAGAAAGCCGCGCCGTGGTTCCGATAGCCGGATATCTCGCCTTGAGCGCGCTCCTGTTTGTGCTGGGCGTCGTGGGGGTGCTTTTGCGCCGAAGTGCAATCGTCATCTTCATGTGCGTGGAGATGATGCTCAACGCCGCCAACCTGTCCCTTGTGGCCTTCTCGCGCGCCCTAGCCGACCCCACGGGCCAGGTGTTGGTTTTCTTTGTCATGTGCGTGGCCGCGGCCGAAGTCGCCGTGGGGCTAGCCCTGGTGATCGCGCTCTTCCGCAATCGGGAGACGCTCGACGTCGATCAAATCCGTTTGCTTCGGGGTTGAGGCGAACATGCCGGAGTGGACGCCTTGGCTGGTGGGGCTTCCCCTGGTGGGGTTCTGCGTAAACGGCCTAGCGGGCCTGCTTTGGCCGCGCTACCGCCGCTGGGAGCGTTGGATAGGGGCGCTGAGCACAGGGCTTGTCCTAGGCGCTTTCGCCATCGCCCTGGGGCTTTTCCTGGGGGTTCCCGCTGAGGAGCTACCCCTGCGCGTGGTGCTGTACCCGTGGATCGCCTCTGGCGATTTTGCGGCCGCGTTCGCTTTTCGTTTGGATGCCCTCTCCTTGCTGATGGCCCTCATTGTAACGGGCGTAGGCGCGCTGATTCACCTCTACTCGATCGGCTACATGCGCGGGGAGGCAGGCTATTGGCGCTACTTTGCGCATCTTAACCTCTTCATCGCCGCGATGCTTCTGCTCGTGCTCGCCGATAACCTGCTTTTGCTCTTTTTGGGCTGGGAGGGGGTGGGGCTGTGTTCGTATCTGCTCATCGGACACGGGTACGAGGATCCGGCCAAGGCCTTTGCGGCGCGCAAGGCCTTTGTCGTCAACCGCATCGGGGATTTCGCCTTTCTTGTGGGCCTTTTGTGGCTCTTTCGCGAGGTCGGTTCCTTAGATTTGGGCCCCGTCTTGGAGCGGGGTTCAAGCATCGGGCCCGAAACCCTGGCCGGAATCGGGCTGCTTCTGTTTATCGGGGCCACGGGCAAAAGCGCTCAGATCCCGCTTTTCGTCTGGCTTCCGGACGCCATGGCGGGCCCCACGCCCGTCTCCGCCCTCATACACGCGGCCACCATGGTGACGGCCGGGGTGTACCTGTTTGCCCGGCTCTCCCCGCTGTATGGGCTCTCGCCGGACCTGCTCGCCTTCGTCGCCGCCGTGGGCCTGATTACGGCCCTTATGGCCGCTACGATCGCCCTGACGCAATACGATATCAAGAAGGTGTTGGCCTACTCGACCATTTCCCAACTCGGCTTCATGTTCCTAGGCGTGGGCGTGGGAGCCTTCTCGGCGGCGATTTTTCATGTGCTTACGCACGCCTTCTTTAAGGCCGCGCTCTTCTTGGGCGCAGGCGCCGTCATACACGCGCTAAAGGGAGAGCAGGACATCCGGCGCATGGGCGGGCTACGGGCCCACATGCCGTGGACGTACCGGGTTTTCCTGCTAGCCAGCTTGGCTATGGCCGGTCTACCTCCGCTTGCCGGCTTTTTTTCGAAAGACAAGATCTTGGCCGCCGTGCTGGGCTCTGGCGGTTTGCTCCTGTGGGCGCTCGCCCTTCTGGGCGCGGCCCTGACCGCGGCCTACATCATGCGGCTGTGTGTGCTCGTCTTTCATGGGCCTCCGCGTGCTGCTTATGGCGCGCACCCTCACGAGGCGCCGCTCGTCATGTTGGTTCCGCTGGTGCTATTGGGGCTGGGCTCGCTTGCGGCGGGCTGGCTGGGGTGGCCCTCTTTTGTGGGCCATGGGGCCTGGGATTGGATCGGCCTGTGGCTAGCCGCAAGCGTCGTGGACGAGCCCCATGAGCTACCGATCGGTCTGGAGCTCGGGGCGCTGCTGGTTTCGGCGCTTGTGGCCCTGGTGGGGGCATGGGCTGCCTGGCGTTTCTGGGGCCGACATGGGCTAGAGGCCGATCGACGGCTTGAGCGGCGCCTGGGTTCGTTTTACGCGCTGTGCCGCGATCAATACCGAGTCGACGCGCTCTATGAACGCCTCATAGTGCGCCCCATGCTGCAGCGATCGGAGCGGCCCCTTCGATGGACGGAGCGCCACCTGGTCGGTGGCCTTACGGAGCTGGTCTCCTGGCTTGCGCTGCAAGTAGGGCTAGGGGTGCGGCGGCTTGCCAGCGGCTTTGTATCCCTGTATGCGCTGCTCATGCTTTTGGGCGCCCTGGGGGTGCTACTATGGTTTCTTTGGCGCGCAGGGGGTCTGTAGTCGCTGGGGGATTGGGTTATGCTATCGTATCCGCTTAGCACGCTCATCATCCTACCGTGGCTGGGGGCCCTGCTAGTGGCGCTGGTGCGCCGACCCACCTTGGCGCGGCTTCTGGCCTCCGGGGTGAGCCTGCTAGTGGTGTGCTGGACGGCTTACGTCTGGATGCGCTTTTTGCCGGATCGGGCCGGGGGGTTACAGCTTGCCGAGCGCTTGGGGCCCTGGATCGCGGGCTTCGACGTATCCTACTACGTGGCCTTGGACGGCCTCAATCTGCCTTTCTTGGTCATGGTGGCCCTTTTGGGCTTCCTCGTCATCTGGGGCTCTTGGGCGGTCCCCCGGGCGCATGAGGCGGCCTACTACGCCTTGTTGCTGCTGCTCATGGGCGCTCTCTTTGGGGCGTTTTTGGCCGTGGATCTGGTGCTGTTTTACGTCTTCTTTGAGCTTACTCTTATCCCCGCCTTCTTCCTCATCGGCCTGTGGGGGCGGCAGGAGGCCTGGGGCGCGGCGCTTCGGTTTCTGCTGTATACCCTCGTGGGCTCTTTGCTGTTGCTGGTGGCCATTCTCTACGTGGGCGTTGAAGCGGGGCGGGCTTTCAACAACTCCGTTTTCACGGCCGACTGGCTGCGCATAAGCCGCCAGTACCTGCCTGAGCTCAAGGAGCAATATTGGCTCTTGGGGGCCTTTGCGCTGGCCTTCGTCATCAAGGCCGGCCTTGTGCCCGTGCACGCCTGGCTTCCGGCCGCGTATGCCGAGGGCCCCCCGCTGCTTATAGGGCTTTCAAAGCTGGGCGTCTACGGGATGCTGCGTTGGGGAGCGCCCCTGTTTCCGAGCGCCTGGGAGGGGCTTGTCTCGATGGGGGCCATCTTGGGCCTGCTAAGCGTGCTCTACGGCGGGCTTTTGGCTTATTCGGAGCGCGACGCGCGGCGCGCTCTGGCCTACGGCTCGATCGCGCATATGGGGCTGCTGTTTTTGGGTCTTTCGGCCACCACCGCGGAGGCCTGGCAGGGGGTGATCTGGCAAGCCGTGATGAGCACCTGGATCGTGGCCGGACTTTTTGTGCTGCTAGCTGATCTAGAGCGCCGATTGGGCGGCTTGCTCGCCCCCGAGCTCTACGGGGGATGGGCGGGACCGCTCCCCCTGCAGGCGGCCTTTTTCGGGGTCTTGGTGCTCGCCTTCATCGGACTTCCGGGGCTAGCCGGTTTCGTCGGCGAATGGCTTATTCTGCTGGGCGCCTTCCGAAGCCCCCTGCTGGATTCGGGCTGGTATGCTGCCATTGCCGCCTCGGGCGTGGTGCTTGCGGCTGTTTACATGTTGCGGCTTTTTGAGCGCCTCTTCTGGGGTCCGCTTAAGCGCGTCCCGAACCCAGGCCCCTCCTGGGGCCTGTTTGGCCTTCTGCCTGCTCTGGCCCTGGTGCTCGGGTTCGGCCTTGCGCCCCGCTATGGGCTGTATCGATCAGAAGCGCAGCTGACCTATCTGCTGGAGCTGCGGGCGCAGCGGGTGCAGCAGCTGCAAGAAAGCAATCGGCGATCGGATCGACTTTTGCCTTCCCCCGATCCCGTCGCAACCGACGGGATGGTTTTTCCCCGATAGATCGGAGGTGCCCATGCTCGCAAACTGGCTTTTGGGATTCTGGTACTTCGCCGCCGAGGCGGCGCAGGACATCCAGTGGTTCGCTCAAGAGTACGAATTCTGGATTGCCACGGGGATCTTTTTGGCCGTCTACGTGGCCATTGTCTTTTACGAGAAAAAGCTCCACAAGACCATCATCGCCCTCCTGGGGGCGGCGGCGATGCTTACGCTGCACATCACAGAGCAGGATCAGAGCTTTTACACGCACGAGTACGGCGTCGATTGGAACGTGATCTTCCTGCTCATGGGCATGATGGTCATCATCAACGTGCTCAAGGAGACGGGCCTATTCGAGTACGTGGCCGTCTGGTCGGTGCACGTATCGCGTGGCAATCCCACCCTGATCCTGGTCGTGCTCAACCTGGCCACAGCGTTTTTTTCCGCTTTTCTGGACAACGTGACCACGGTGTTGTTGATGGCGCCTGTGACTATTGCCATCTGCAAGGATCTGAAAATCACCCCTGTACCGTTTTTGATCTCCGAGGCCCTGGCTTCAAACATCGGGGGCACGGCCACGCTCATCGGGGATCCCCCGAACATCATGATCGCCTCCCGCACCGGGCTTTCCTTCATGGAGTTTATCACCAACCTGGGCCCGGCTGTGCTGCTCATCCTGCTTTTCTATGTGCCCGTGCTGCGCTGGGTCTTTGCCCGCGGGATTCGGGTCTCGGAACAAGACCGGTTGCGGATTCTGGCCCTGGATCCGAAATCCCAAATCAAAGACTGGGTGCTATTGCGCAAATCGCTCCTGGTGCTGGCTCTTGTCATTGTAGGCTTTGCCGTGCACGGGGTGCTGCACTATCAGCCCGCTACGGTGGCGCTGGCCGGGGCCGCGCTTCTGCTCGCTTTGCGGCGCCATAATCCCCATCACACCCTAGCCGAGGTCGAATGGAATACGATCTTTTTCTTTATCGGCCTTTTCATCGTCATCGGGGGTATTGTGCGCGTAGGGCTCATCAAGCTATTGGCCGAGCAAGCGCTGCTGCTCACCCAGGGCGACTTGTTTAAGACCTCCATACTTATCCTCTGGGTTTCCGCGGTGTTGTCGGCCTTCGTGGACAACATCCCCTACGTGGCCACTATGAACCCCTTAATCATCGAAATGGCCCAGAGCCTTTTTCCGGACGTCGCGGCCCAGGTGCGAGCCGGGGAGCTTCCGGCCTCGGCCTTGATCAAACATCCGGATCTTATTCCGGTCTGGTGGTCGCTTGCGCTGGGCGCCTGCCTGGGGGGCAACGGCACCTATATCGGGGCCTCTGCGAACGTGATCGTGGTGGGGCTGGCCGAACGGGCCCGTCATAAAATCACGTTCGTGGAGTTCTTCAAGTACGGTTTTCCGATCATGA
>JANXDC010000013.1 GCA_025059945.1 Bacteroidota bacterium | reverse complement strand
AGCTGCCCCTAAAACAACAGCGGCCCAATAGCCCTTGGCGATGCCAACCAAAGCACAGAGCCCCAACAGCACTCCCGCCAGCCCCCAAAGCCACGGCCGCTCCGATATAGGCAGCCCCAAAAGGCCAACGGAGCGCCACAGAAGTGCCGAAAGCAGCGCGCCTAGAACCCCCCAGCTCACATAGTTCTGCAGCGGCACCGAGTCTGACTCCCAGACCCAGTAGCGCTGCGCGTAGGCCGCCATGGGCTCTAAGAGCACGTCCACGCCTATGAGCAGAAGCCCCACGCGCAGGATGCGCTCTATAGGTCCCGTTTGAGGTAATCGCGCCTCAACCCAGGCCATGGCCAAAAGCAGCAGCGCAACCCAGGCCAGCGGGATCACCAGCGGAACGCCTACGAGCTCCGGCCAGAGCAGGCCCGTGTAGCGGTAGGCGCCAAACGGAAGACCCGTCCGCACCCCCAGCGCCTCCACAGCCCACGTCAAGCTCCAAGGGAGCAAGAGCGCCACCGCGGCCTTGGGCACCCGATAGAGGGCTCTTGCCACCACCGAGCCGGCCCAGAGAGCCAAAAACAGGCTCGAAGACCAGGGGAGCTGGTCCAGCATCCAGCCTGTCGTGAGCGCATACGCCGCAAAGGGGGCTAGCAAGAGCGGCAGAAGCGTAAGCCCGTGTAGCAGCGGAGGCATCTACAGCCGACTTTGCAATCGCTCCAGGAACCCCTCCACCATGGCGATGAGCCGCTCCCGAACGCGCTCGCGCAGGAAGCGTTCGCCTACGACGGGGGCAAGCCAATGCACGCTTGTGAGGCTTGGACGCACAAGGCGCATCCGAAACTCTAGCTCCAGGCTCACCTCCTGCGCAGAGGGCCTGCGCAGCTGTGCGCGGCACTCCAGCCAATCCGGGTCGGCATCCGAGACCGAGCGCCAGATTGCCAGCGAATCCCCCTGCGTCATTAGCTGCACCCGGAACCGGTTGCGCTGCGGCGCAGCTAGCGGCACGGCCGTCTCCGTCTCCCAAAGCCAAACCCCCGGCGCAACCTGCTGCACGCGCTGCAACCCGGGCATGAGCCCCGGAAACCGCATCGGATCGGCCACCTCGCGCAGGATCGCCTCCGGGGAGGCCGTCCACTTGCGCTTCGCGCGATAGGAGACCTCGATGCGGATCGGCTCTGCCGGGTGGCTTTCCGAGGGAACCCCCAGGAGCAGCCAGGCCGTCAGGACTAAGGACTTCATGAGAACAGCATAAGCGCGATAAGGAGCGCAAACCGCAGCCAACGCATGGCTTCCCCCTGAAAGTTATTTCAGTTGCAGGCCTCCGTAAAAATCCCACGCGCTCCAGCCGACTATGCCCCAACCGGGACGTTTCAGTGCCGCCTGGGCGCCCAGCACGACTTTTCTGCCCAGTCGTACGAAGGCGCGTCTTCGAAAGACATCGTATCCGGCGCGTTCAATCTCATCCAGTATGCCGGCGTAAAGCCGGCTCATAATGCGGGTGCAGATGCGCCCCTGTCGGCTCTGGAGCAGGGGGATACCCCCCCAGGCGCGCCGGTAATAGGCGCGGGCGCGTTCCACCTCAAAAGCCATGAGCGCACGGAAAGCCTCGTTTACGACGCCCCGGGCGAGCTCCGCCTCCGTGTACCCATAGGCTTCGAGCTCCTCTTGCGGCAAGTAAATGCGCCCAAGCCGGTAATCCTCGGGGATATCCCGCAGGATGTTCGTCAGCTGCATGGCCACGCCCATGTCCACCGCTCGGCCCAGCGCCTCGGGGCTTCGGTAGCCGAACACGTGACAGAGCATGAGCCCCACAACGGAGGCGACCCGGTAGCAATAGTCATAAAGCTCCTGAAAGGTCTCATAGCGCTTTTTTTCTACGTCCATCTGCACCCCGTCCAGAAGCTCCTCAAAAAGCTGAGGCGGGATGCCGAAGGAGCGCACCGTATCCTGCAGCGCGGCAAACCAAGGTTGATGGCCCTCCGCGGAAGAGGTGTCTTTGCGCAGGGCGCGCACAGCGCGGCGAAAGCCTTCTAGCTCCTCCTGTACCAAACGAGGGTCGGCCCCCAGTTTGGCGCGGTCTACCACGTCATCGGCAAGCCGACAGAAACCATAAATCGCATACGCCGCGCGCCGCAGACGGGGGCCTAAGACGTGAGAGGCGAAATAAAAGGTGCGGGCATGCTCGCGCGTAATGGCCCGGCAGATCGCATAGGAGGCGGCTAGGGCGGAACGAGTCACAATCGATCACCCCGACTTTACGGCGTCCTGAAGTTCCCGAAGTCTCTTATAGACCCCATCTACAAGCTGCAATGCGACCCAGGCGGGATCAGCCGATCGGCCTCCGGCAAGCACCCGCACGCCTAGGCGCTGAGCCTGAAGGCTTATGCTGCGCAGCACCCTATGGGCCCTTTCAGGCTCTAGGGGGATCACGAAGGCCAAGCAGAGCAGCTGCGGTTTGTGCTCGGAAAGCCAGCCAATTAGATCTCGCACTGGAGTGCGCGCCCCTAGGAAGTCCACCTGAAAGCCGGCCAGTTCAAGCAAGTGCGCCGCCATGAGCAGGCCCAGCGTATGTTCCTCTTGCTCTAAGGCGGCGCATACGGCGCGTCGAAGGCCTGCCGATGCGGGGCGCGTGAGCTGCCGAAACCCCTGAAGCGCTTCGCTAAGCGTGTTGGAGGCCAAATGCTCCTGGGCCACACTGAGAGATCCAGAGGCCCACTCTTGCCCGATGCGCTCCAGAACGGGGCTTATGAGCTCATCATAAAGGGCGGCTAGTTCGAGCCCAGAGCTGTACCAGCTATAAAGCTGCTCGCGCACCGCATCGGCGTTGCCCCATAGAAGCTGTCTATAGAGCCACTCCCGCAGCTGGTCCCAAGATCGCGGAAAACGGATGCGGGGTCTTCTGGTCAACAGCTGCTCGATCGGATATCCGTGCGCTTGCGCAAAGGCCAGCACGTCCTCCGGCCGGAACTTGCGATGCCCGCCCGGCGTGCGGATGCAGGGGATGCGCTGTGCGTCCGCCCAGCGTTTGATAGTCGTCTCCGTAACGCCCAGAAGCTGCGCTACCTCAACCGTGCTCAAATATGGGGGCTCTTCCCGCTGCACGTTTTGTACGTTTTGTACGATTCGTTCGAAAAATACCCTTGCGGTCCCGCAAAGTCAAGAGTGAGCATCGACCTTACCGGAACCGTATAGGTCATGATCCTCGTTTGCCCTCCGCCGGAGGACGTTGATGACACTAGAGCCCTTTCCCCGACCCCGCGTTTTGGTGAGCCGATGCCTGGAGTTCGACGCCGTGCGCTACAACGGCGAGCGCATCCCGGATCGGATCATCCGCGAGCTGATGCCGCACGTAGAATTTGTGCCCGTCTGTCCTGAAGTGGAGGTAGGGATGGGCGTGCCACGG